>NZ_NSGT01000021.1:0-41871 GCF_009192905.1 Xanthomonas sp. LMG 12459 | reverse complement strand
GGGGGGGGTGGGGGGGAGGGGGGAGGCGGGCGCCGCCGCGTGGTGGAGAGACCGTTCATGGGCAGGCTCATGGCGTGCCCGCCGGTGGCGGGATCGGCGCGCGGGCGCGGGGATCGTCCTGCACGCTGCGCATCCAGCCCAGCGCCAGCTGCGGCCATGCCGCCAGCGGCAGGCCGGCGATGCCGCGGGTGCCGAAGCCATGGCCGCCGTGCGCGAACAGGTGCAGCTCGGCCGGCACCCCGGCCTGGCGCAGCGCCTGGTAGAACAGCAGGCTGTTCTCTTCCGGCACTACCGGATCGTCCTGCGCGTGCACCAGGAAGGTCGGCGGCATGCCGGCATGCACCCGGTTCTGCAGCGAGTAGGCGGCCATGGTCGCCGCGTCCGGATGGCGTCCGAGCAGCCGCAGCCGTGAGCCGGTGTGCGCCGCGGTGCCGCTGCCCATGTCGATGACCGGGTACAGCAGCAACAGGAAATCCGGCCGCGCGCTGACCCGGTCGATCGCATCGCGCGCCGGATACACCACGTCGTCGTAGCGGGTGCCGAGGCTGGCGGCGACGTGGCCGCCGGCGGAGAAGCCGATCGCGCCGATGCGCTGCGGGTCCACGCCGTAATCGGCGGCATGCGCGCGGATCAGGCGCAGCGCGCGCTGCGCATCGGCCAGCGGCTGGTCGCGCGCCGTGGCGCCGTCGACGGCCGCGTCGGGAAGCCGGTAGCGCAGCACGAACAGGGTGATGCCGGCCTGTTCGGCGAAGATCGGCACCAAGGCCGTGCCTTCCTTGTCCAGCACCACGCGCGCATAGCCGCCGCCGGGCGCGACCAGCAGGGCGCTGCCGTTCGGGTGCTTCGGCCGGTACACCACCAGGTAGGGCTGGTAACGGCCGCTGAGCGCGCGATCGGGCAGGGCCGGGTCGTCGCTGCGCTCGACCAGGCGCGCGTGCTCGGAGCCGGCCGTCGACCCCGGCGCCGGACCAGGCCACAGCGGCAGCCGCGCCGCCACCTCGGCGGCGCTCTCGCTGGCCGGCCGCTCGGCCGCTACCGCCGGGCCGAGGGCGCCCAGCAACAGGCACAGCGCCGCCAGCAGGGCGATGCCGGAGCGGGGCCGGCGCCTGCCGCAGGGTGGGGACAGTGGTTCGGCGGGACGTAGGCGGGGGGCGAGGAGTCGGGCCGACATCATCGAGATCTCGTCGTGGATGGAAGAAACCCGCGGCGCGTGGCCGAGGGCACGATGGCCCCAGTGTGCGCGCCGCCTGCGCCAACGCATGGCGCTGTATCGCTGTTGCCTTTGCCTTTGCCGATTCCCGATTCCCGGCCTTTTGCCGCACCGCACATTGCCAATGACACCGGTTTACCATATACAACGGCGCAACGCGCTGTCGATGCGCGGCGCAGCAATTCCGATCCCCCACATTCCTTGCGGAGATGCCCTTGAGCCTTCCTTCCGGCCCGTCGCAGACGCCACCGCCCGCGTTGGCCGACATCGCGGCCCGCTTCGTCCAGGCCCGTCGCCAGGGCCGCTCGTTGCCCGATTTCCCCGGTGTCATCCCCGACGATCTGGAGACCGCCTATCGCGTGCAGGACCTGGCGATCGCGCAATGGCCGGACCGTGTGGTCGGCTGGAAGGTCGGCTACATCGCCCCCGAGCGTCGCGACCACTCCGGGGACGAGCGCCTGCTCGGCCCGATCTTCGCCGCTGCGCTGTGGAATGCTACCGGTGGAACAACGGACATCCCGGTGTTCGACGGCGGCTTCGGCGCGGTCGAGGCCGAGTACGTACTGCGCCTGGACGCGGACGTGCCGGCCGACCAGTTGCACTGGACTCCACAGCAGGCCGCGCAGGTGCCGGCGACGCTGTTCGTCGGCGTCGAGGTGGCGAGCAGCCCGCTGGCCACGATCAACCAGCTGGGGCCGCGCGTGGTGATCTCCGATTTCGGCAACAACAACGGCCTGCTGCTGGGGCCGCAGGTGCCGGACTGGACCGCGCTGGACGAGACCGCGCTGCGCGCCGAGACCTGGATCGAGGGCCAGTGCGTGGGCACCGGCGGCGCCACGCTGTTGCCGGGCGGCCTGCGTGCGGCGTTCGCGTTCGCGCTGGCGCGCTCGGCCAGGCGCGGCCGGCCGCTGCGCCGCGGCGAGCTGATCGCCACCGGCAACGCCACCGGTATCCACGACATCGCCATCGGCCAGCAGGCGACGATCCGCTTCGACGGCTACGGCGAACTTCACTGCAGGGCGGTCGCGGCCTAGGCTGGCGACGGCAATGACGCGCGGGAGGGCGCAGCATGATCACTCGTAGACGATTCCTGGGCGCGGGCCTGACCGCGGCGGCCGCGGCCGGCGCGCCGCTGGGTGCGCTGGCGCAGGCCGGCGGTAGCGGTACGCGCCTGCTCACCGCCACCGACGTGCACGTGGCCGACTACCCCACCGTGGAGGCGGTGCGCTGGTTCGGGCAGATCCTGGAGCAGAAGACCGGCGGCCGCCTGCGCCTGCGCGAGTATCACTCCGGCCAGCTCGGTCGCGAGGCGGAGGCGATCGACATGGCGCGCTTCGGCGCCATCGACATCACCCGCGTGTATTCCGGCGCGCTGAACAACGCCTTCCCGCTGACCCAGGCGCTGTGCCTGCCGTACGTGTTCGACTCGGTGGCGCACCTGCGCCGCGCGATCGACGGCCACGTCGGCGACAGCATCCTGCGCAGCTTCGAACAGCGCGACCTGGTCGGGCTGGCGATCTACGACTCCGGCGCGCGCTGCTTCTACAACACCAAGCATCCGCTGCGGCAGCCCAAGGACCTGCACGGGCTCAAGCTGCGCGTGGCGAACTCGGACATCTTCCTCAAGCTGATGCGCATGCTCGGCGCCAACCCCACGCCGATGTCGCTGGGCGAGACCTTCTCGGCGATGGAAACGCACATGATCGACGGCGCCGAGAACAACATGCGCAGCTTCCAGTCCAGCCGCCACTTCGAGGCCGCGCACTACTGGTCGCAGAGCGATCACTCGTACGCGCCGGACGTGCTGGTGATGTCCCGGCGCAGCTTCGAGACGCTGACGCCGGACCAGCGCGCGCTGGTGCTGGAGACGGCGCGGCAGTCGGTGACGGTGATGCGCCGGCTGTGGGATGCCTCCGAGGCGCAGGCGCGACAGCAGGTGATCGACTACGGCGTGGCCATCAACGAGGTGGACATGCCGGCCTTCCGCAAGGCCGCCGCGCCGCTGCTGGCCGAGTACCGGCAGCAGCCGGAGATCGAAGCCCTCTACCGCCGCATTCGCGATTTCGCCTGAGTCCATGCCGATGACCGACCACGCCCCCGCCCTCCCGGTGCCGCCGCTGCAGCGGCTGCTGGACCGGATCGCCAACCTCGCCATCGGCACCGCCGCCGCCGCCCTGCTCGGGCTGGTGGTGGTGCAGGGCTGGCAGGTGTTCACCCGCTACGTGCTCAACGACTCGCCGAGCTGGACCGAGCCGGTGACGCTGCTGCTGCTGAGCACGGCGATGAGCCTGGGGGCCGCCGCCGGCGTGCACACCCGCCGCCACTTCGGCTTCTTCCTGCTGGCCGAGACGCTGCATGCCAGCCTGCGCCGCGTCATCGACCTGGTGCGCCCGCTGCTGGTGGCCGCCATCGGTGCGGTGATCGCGTGGTGGGGCGCGGTGCTGCTGCTGGACGGGCTGAACATCAAGATGGCCGGCGCGCAGATGCCGCAGAGCATCAACTACCTGCCGCTGTCGATCGGCGGCGCGCTGATGAGCGTGTTCGCGCTGTACCAGGCCTGGCGGGTGCTGCGCCCGGGCACCACCATGGGGAGGAACTGAGCATGGCCATCGCCATCCTGTTGGGATTGTTCGTGGTGCTGCTGCTGATCGGCGTGCCGGTGGCGTATGCGCTGGGCACGGCGGCGCTGGCCACGCTGCTGTATCTGGACCTGCCGGCGGTGGTGCTGGTGCAGCAGATCTCCGCCGGCAGCGGCTCGGCGTCGCTGATCGCGATCCCGCTGTTCATCTTCGCCGGCGAACTGATGCTGCGCGGCGGCATCTCCGACCGCCTGATCGCGCTGGCGTCCTCGCTGGTCGGGCGCATGCGCGGCGGCCTGGGCCAGGTCAGCGTGCTGTCCTCGCTGTTCTTCGGCGGCGTGTCCGGCTCGGCCATCGCCGACGTCTCGGCGGTCGGCGGCACCATGATTCCGCAGATGATCAACCGCGGCTACGACCGCGACTACGCGGTCAACGTCAGCATGACCGCGGCGCTGGTCGCGCTGCTGGTGCCGCCCTCGCACAACCTGATCCTGTTCTCGGCCGCGGCCGGCGGCGGCCTGTCGATCGCCGACCTGTTCGCGGCCGGCATCGTCCCGGCGCTGCTGATGACCGCGGCGATGATGCTCACCGGCTACGCGGTGGCGCGCTCGCGCGGCTACGGCACCGAGGCATTCCCGGGCTGGCGCGCGGTGGCGCTGCGCCTGGTCGGGGCGCTGCCGGGCCTGGGCCTGGTCGCGCTGATCTTCATCGGCATCCGCGCCGGCATCTTCACCGCGGTGGAGAGCGCGGCGATCGCGGTGGTCTATGCGTTGCTGGTCACCGCGCTGCTGTACCGGCAGCTGCGCTGGGCCGAGTTCTTCGGCGCGGTGACGCATGCCGCGCGCACCACCGGGGTGATCCTGTTCGTGATCGCCACCGCGGCGGTGTTCGGATGGCTGCTGGCCTACCTGCAGGTGCCGGCGGCGGCGGTGCACTTCCTGCAGTCCATCGCCCACAGCCAGCACACGGTGCTGCTGATGATCGTGGTGATGCTGCTGCTGCTGGGCATGTTCATGGACCTGGCGCCGAAGATCCTGATCTGCACGCCGATCTTCCTGCCCGTAGCCAAGGCCTACGGCATCGACCCCATCCATTTCGGCCTGGTGATGGTGCTGGCCGGCGGCATCGGCCTGATCACCCCGCCGGTGGGCTCGGTGCTGTTCATCGGCACCTCGATCGGGCAGATCACCGTGGCCCAGAGCATGCGCACCATCTGGCCGTTCTGGCTGGCGGCGCTGTGCGTGCTGCTGATCGTGGCGTTCTTCCCGGAGCTGTCGCTGTGGCTGCCGCGCGCGCTGCGCGCCTGAGCCGGCCCGGCGGCGCCGGCTCGCGCCAGGCGGGTGACCGCGGGCCGTTCGCGCCGATCGCCGCTGCCGATCTTGGCAGCGCCGCGGCCGGTCACCGGGGCGGTGCGCCTACACCGCTTCCGTGACCGTGCGCTGGAGCGAACATGACACCCAGTAGAATCCCCTTTCTTTCGCCCGGTTTTCCGTCCATGGCGCCGAACAAGCCCCGTTCCGTCGATGCTCCCGCTTCCGCCCACGGCAAGGCCGCGACGATCAACGACATCGCGCGCCTGTCCGGGGTGTCGAAGAAGACCGTGTCGCGGATCATCAACAACTCGCCGCTGGTGCGCAAAGACACCCGCGAGAAGGTCGAGGCGCTGATGCGCGAGGTCGGCTACGCGCCGGACCCGCTGGCGCGCGGGCTGGCGTTCCGTCGCTCGTTCCTGATCGGCATGGTCTACGACAACCCCACCGCGCAATACATCGTGGACATGCAGTACGGCGCGCTGGACGCACTGCGCGGCTCCAGCTTCGAACTGGTGGTGCATCCTTGCGACAGTCGCAGTCCCGGCTACATCGAGGGCGTGCGCCGCTTCGTGCAGCAGCAGAAGCTGCACGGGGTGATCCTGGTGCCGCGCGCCTCCGAGGACCAGGCGTTGGCGGACATGCTCGCCGGCATCGGCGTGCGCTACACCCGCATCGCCTCGCTGCCGCTGGACGACACCTCGCAGATGGTGGTCACCCACGACCGCGACGGCGCCGCCGAGGCCGCCGACTACCTGCTGTCGCTGGGCCACCGCGACATCGCCCTGATCACCGGCCCCAGCGCCTATCGCTCCGCGCACGAGCGCACCGCCGGCTTCATCGACGCGCTGACCCGGCGCGGCATCGAACTGCCGCCGGCGCGCATCGTCGAAGCCGGCTACACCTTCGAATCGGGCGTGGCCGCGGCGGAAAAGCTGTTGCTGGGCAAGCAGCGGCCCAGCGCGATCTTCACCGGCAACGACGAAATGGCCGCCGGCGTGTACAAGGTCGCGCTGCGCGCCAACATCAACATCCCGCGCCAGCTGTCGATCATCGGCTACGACGATAGCCCGCTGGCTTCGCGGCTGTGGCCCTCGCTGACCTCGGTGCGCCGGCATACCCGCGACACCGGCCGCACCGCCGCGGCCATGCTGATCCAGCCCGAGGGCACGCCGTCGCTGGCGGTGGCCAGCGTGCGCCCGCACCTGATCGTGCGCGACTCCTGCCAGCCGCCGGAAGACTGAGCGCGGCTGCGCGGCGAGCTGCCGCAGCGAGCGGTGGCAGACGGAGGCTTGCGCCTGCCAGGCGCTCGCGACGACACGGCGAGATGCGTGATTCGCGCCCCGGCAGTTCGCCTGGCTCCGCCTCACGCGCATCCGCCGCTGCGGGAGCGGCGTCAGCGACCTGCAATGCGGGTGTCAGGCGCTTTGTGGGGAGTTGACGGTCGTGCAGATGCGACAAGCGAAGCCGAAAGCCGACTGACACCCCCCGTCGTCGGGACTGAAGTCCCTCCCACAAGGAGGCCGAGTGCATTCAAGGAGGCCGAGTGCATTCCTGTGGGAGCGGCTTCAGCCGCGACGCGCACGAACCGAACTGCCGCGGCGAACGATTTCCAGGAGGCCGGGAGCCGTTCCCAGGCAGCAGTGAAGCGCCCGCTGACCGCGGGGCGTGCGCGTTTCAACGCCATCCATGCGTCGCACCCACATGTCGGCCAGGGCACGTGTCCCCCACCGCCTCCCGACTCGCCGCAAACGGTCTACACTGCCGCCGACCGTGCGGACACCGCTCCGCCCATCGAAGGCCCGTTCCGTTCCGGCACCGCCCGGGCGGACCGCGCGGCCTTCCTGCGAGGAGCCTTCGTCATGTCGTCCCCCATCCCCGCCCCCGTCGCGGTCCGTTTCGGCCGCCTGGCGCCGACCGTGCCCGTCGCCGAGATCGCCCGCGCCGTCGCCTTCTACACCGAGCGCCTGGGCTTCCGCAGCGTGTTCCAGAACGGCAATCCGGTCGGTTTCGTGATCCTGAAGAAGGACGACGCCGAACTGCACCTGACCCTGCGTCCCGACCACCGCGGCAGCACCAGCAACGTCGCCCACCTGATCGTCGACGACGCCGCGGCCCTGTACGACGGCCTGCAGGCGCAGGGCGTGCGCATCATCAAGGCGATCCGCGATGCCGACGTCGGCCTGCGCTGCTTCGTCTTCGCCGACCCCGACGGCAACCGCATCGACGTCGGCCAGCCGCTGCCGCCCGGCTAGCACGCCATCAGCGAGCGCCGCAGCGCTCTCATCCCGAATCCCGACTCCCCAATCCCCGCCCTTCGTGCACTGCGGAATGACACCGGTTTACCAGACCCGCTAGACTGTCTTCCGTGGCGGGCTGCCACATGCCGTCGCCTGCACTGGAGCGCCCCATGTCCCTGTACTGCAAGACCCACTACGCGACCCATCCCGACGCGATCAAGGGCGCCAGCAACGACCAGTTGCGCGACCTGTACCTGCTCGACGGCCTGTTCGTGGACGACGCGGTGACCCTGAAGTACACCCACTACGAGCGCTTCGTGCTCGGTGGCGCGGCCCCGCGCACGCGGGCGCTGACGCTGCCCGCGCAGACCGAGCCGGCCTCGGCCGCTGGCCACCCGTTCCTGGAGCGGCGCGAGCTGGGCGTGATCAACGTCGGCGCCGGCAGCGGCACCGTCACCGTCGACGGCACCGCGTATCCGCTGGGGCCGAAGGACGGCCTGTATGTGGCGATGGGCAGCGCCGAGGTGGTGTTCGCCTCCGACGACGCGGCCAACCCGGCGCAGTTCTATCTGGCCTCCACCCCGGCGCACGCGCGCTTCGCCACCAAGCGCCTGTCGATCGCCGAGGCGGTGGCGCTGGACCGCGGCGCACTGGAGACCAGCAACGAACGCACCATCTACCAGTACATCGTGCCGGCCACCTGCCAGTCCTCGCAGCTGCTGCTGGGCCTGACCGTGCTCAAGCCGGGCAGCGTCTGGAACACCATGCCGCCGCACCTGCACGACCGCCGCAGCGAGGTCTATTTCTACTTCGACCTCGGCGCCAACGACCGCGTCTACCACTTCATGGGCGAGCCGGACGCGCAGCGCCACATCGTGGTGCAGAACAACGAGGCCGTGGTGTCGCCGCCGTGGTCGATCCACATGGGCGCCGGCACCGCCAACTACGCCTTCATCTGGGCGATGGGCGGCGAGAACCTCGACTACACCGACATGCACGTGCTGGACATCTGCCAGCTCAAGTAGGCCGCCGTCCCGCGCGCCGCTCCCATTCCCGTCGTCCGCATTCCCTCAAGGAGTCCACGCAATGACCCACCCGTTCAGTCTCGAAGGCAAGGTCGCCCTGGTCACCGGCGCCAACACCGGCCTCGGCCAAGGCATCGCCGTGGCGCTGGCGCAGGCCGGCGCCGACATCGCCGCCGCCGGCATCGCCGCGCCCACCGAGACCGAGGCCAAGGTCACCGCGCTGGGCCGCCGCTTCGTCGCCATCGAGGCCAACCTGATCAGCATCGAGCCGGTGCAGCGCATCCTCGACGAGACCCTGGCCGGGCTCGGCCGTCTCGACATCCTGGTCAACAACGCCGGGCTAATCCGCCGTGCCGATGCGGTGGACTTCAGCGAGCAGGACTGGGACGACGTCATGAACGTCAACATCAAGTCCGCGTTCTTCATGTGCCAGGCCGCCGGCCGCCACTTCATCGCCCAGGGCAGCGGCAAGATCATCAACATCGCCTCGATGCTGTCGTTCCAGGGCGGCATCCGCGTGCCCTCGTACACCGCCAGCAAGTCCGGCATCGCCGGCATCACCCGCCTGCTGGCCAACGAGTGGGGCGCCAAGGGCGTCAACATCAACGCCATCGCCCCCGGCTACATGGCCACCGACAACACCGCGCAGCTGCGCGCCGACGCCGCACGCAACCAGGCAATCCTGGACCGCATCCCGGCCGGCCGCTGGGGCGTACCGGAAGACCTGGGCGGCACCGCGGTGTTCCTGGCCAGCAGCGCCTCGGACTACGTCAACGGTACCGTGATCCCGGTCGACGGCGGCTGGCTCGCCCGCTAACGCTTCTCCTTCTCCCTTTGGGACCTCGGCCCCCTTTTTGGGGGAAGGTGCCCGTAAGGGCGGATGAGGGTACGCCTGCCGCCGACCCATCCCAACCAAACCACCCTGCCCACCAACCAATCCCCCACGCAAAGGACCCCCATGAAAATCGCCCTAATGAACGAGTTCAGCCAGGCCGCCAAGAACCCGGTGATCCTGCAGCAGCTTAACGACGTTGCCGCCGCACAGGGCCACAGCGTGTTCAACGTTGGCATGGATGGCGACGCCGACCACCGCCTGACCTACATCCACCTCGGCATCTGCGCCGGCCTGCTGCTCAATGCCGGCGCGGTGGACTTCGTGGTCGCTGGCTGCGGCACCGGGCAGGGCGCGATGATGTCGCTCAACGCGCACCCGGGCGTGTTCTGCGGCTACTGCATCGAGCCGACCGACGCCTACCTGTTCGCCCAGGTCAACAACGGCAACGCGCTGGCGCTGGCCTTCGCCAAGGGCTACGGCTGGGGCGCGGAGATCAACGTGCGCTACATCTTCGAGAAGGCCTTCAGCGGCGAGCGCGGCATGGGCTACCCGGCCGAGCGCCGCGAATCGCAACAGGCCAATGCCGGCATCCTGACCCAGGTCAAGCAGGCCCTGGCCAAGTCCTACCTGGACGGCCTGCGCGCGCTGGATCCGGAACTGGTCAAGCAGGCCGTGGGCGGCCCGCGCTTCCAGCAGTGCTTCTTCGACAACGCCAAGGACGCCGACCTGCGCGCCTTCGTCGCCGGCGTGCTGGGCAAGGCCGACGTCGCCGCGGCCTGATATCGCGCCCGCCCAGGCGGGTGTGTCCGGTAGCGTGTTCGCCAAACGCCCCGCATCTGCGGGGCGTTGGCATGCGAACTTACTGCACCAGCAGCAGGCCTTCCGCCAGCGGATAGTTCCGCTCCGGGCAGGCAATATGCATGCTGTCCACCACGTAGAACGTCTGGCCCAGCTTCTGCTCGGTGTGCACGAGGTAGGTCAGCGTGCCGCGCGGCGCGTACAGCTTGGCGAGGATGCCGTGGCCGACCAGCAAGCGCTTCAGGTCCTTGGCGAAGTTGTTGGCGATGGAGTTGGTTTGGCTCTGCGCGCCGACCTGGCAGGCCATCAGCACGATCTCCTCGAACGACCCCTTACCCAGTCCCTTGGCCAGCAGTTGCTGCAGGAATGCCTCCGGTGCAAGCCCGGCGAAGACGTTGACGTTGCCGTGCGAATTGATCACCAAGCGCTTGCCGCGCGTCTTGTTGCTGGGCGATAGCGAGGCCGCGTCGAGCAGGGTCAGCGCATGCGATTGGTTTTCGCCGAAGTGGGATTGCAAGGCTTTCAGCTTGGCGCCGCGCTGATCCGCCTGATCGCCGTCCAGGCCGACATAAATGAGCATGAGGATTCTCCCGACGCACAGGACCGCCAACATGCGTTGGGCGGGAGCATCCGGAAATCCGGGGTGGCCGCGTCGTGGCGCACCGATCTCGCTCGCTGCGCAGCGTAGGGTCGCCGTCGGTGGCCCGGGATCGGCGCATTGCCGATTCTCCGCTGTGGATTGGCCGATCTCTGGCGCGATGCAGTGTGCCGCAGCGCGATGGCGCAGCATCCAGGTCCGGCGACAGAGCAACACGGCCCGTGCACGCCCGCATTGCGACGGCTCCGCAAAAATTTCTAAAGTTCCACCTAGCGCTGCCGATACACATCACCTAGCTGGGTCCCGCTGCGTCGCGGGACGACATGGATTTTTTCTTTCCCTGCCCTGCGCAGGATGGTCATGGAGCGACATCGATCTTCCGCTGTGCCTATTTCCTACTCTCGCCGATGGTCTGGATCGCGTCGTACGCGTGCGGTCGTGCATGCCTGTCGCATGCAGCGACGCTGGGCAAGGATAGGGCCGCCGGCGAATGGTTTTTCGTAGCTGTATCAACAAGGGGCAATCGATGAAGAACAGTGTGATCAAGGGGGCCATGGGGTTGACGCTTGCGTTGGGCTTGGCGGCCTGCGCGACCGAAACCCATCAGAGCGTCAAACCGCAGACAGTTTCGGCGGCCAGCGTGCCTTACGCCGGCGCACGCGCGCCGATCGCGGTGGGCAAGTTCGACAACCGCTCCTCCTTCATGCGCGGCCTGTTTTCCGATGGTGCGGATCGCCTGGGCAGCCAGGCCAAGACCATCCTGATCACCCATCTGCAGCAGACCAATCGTTTCCGTGTGCTGGATCGCGACAACATGGGCGAGATCAAGCAGGAAGCGCAGATCAAGGGCCAGGCGCAGCAACTCAAGGGCGCCGACTACGTCGTGACTGGCGACGTGACCGAGTTCGGCCGCAAGGAGACCGGCGATACGCAGCTGTTCGGCATTCTCGGCCGTGGCAAGCAGCAGCAGGCCTATGCCAAGGTCAGCCTGAACGTGGTCGATAGCGCGACGTCCGAAGTGGTGTATTCGGTGCAGGGCGGCGGCGAGTACACCTTGTCCAACCGCGAGGTCGTCGGCTTCGGCGGGACCTCCAGCTACGACTCCACGCTCAACGGCAAAGTCCTGGATCTGGCGATCCGCGAGGCTGTCAACAATCTCACCGCCGCGATCGACTCCGGCGCCTGGAAGCCGGTCAAGTGACCCGCAACGGACCCTTGCACATGAATACCCTCAATGTCCGCACGCGGTTCTGGCTTGGCGCCTGCGCCATGCTCGCGCTGGTCGGCTGCGCCCACCAGAGCGCCTCGCTCTACCAGTGGGGCAGCTACCAGGATCAGGTCTACAGCCACTTCAAGGGCGGTAGCCCGGAACAGCAGATCCAGGCGCTGGAAAAGGACCTGCAGGTGATGCAGGCCGCCAACCGCAGGCCGCCGCCGGGACTGCAGGCACATCTGGGCATGCTGTACGCCGAAACCGGCAACGATGCCAAAGCGCAGCAGGAACTCCTCGCCGAGAAGACGCAGTATCCCGAGTCCGGCACCTACATCGATCTGTTGTTGAAGAACGCCAGCAACGCGAGGAGCGCGCAATGAAGAACGTCGCAAGAATGGCCTGCGTGGCCGTGCTCGGTCTGCTGCTGAGCGCCTGCGCGACGCAGCCGATGTCGCGCGATTACAGCGCGTACAAGGCCAGCAAACCGCGGTCGATCCTGGTCTTGCCGCCGGTCAGCCATGCACCGGACGTCAACGCCAGCCTGAGCGTGCTGTCGGTCACCACGTTGCCGCTGGCCGAAGCGGGCTACTACGTGATGCCGGTGGCGCCGGTCTACGAGACCTTCAAGCAGAACGGCATCACCGTGGCGGATGAAGCACAAGCGGTGTCTCCGGAGAAGTTGCGGGAAATCTTCGGCGCCGACGCCGCGCTGTACATCACCGTGGAAAAGTACGGTGCCGTCTACCAGATCATCAACAGCGTGGTCGTGGTCTCGGCCAACGCCAAGCTGGTGGATCTGCGCACCGGGACGGTGCTGTGGCAGGGCCAGGCACAGGCGTCGAGCGGCGAAAATCAGAA
Source organism: Xanthomonas sp. LMG 12459 (assembly GCF_009192905.1). Lineage (NCBI taxonomy): Bacteria > Pseudomonadati > Pseudomonadota > Gammaproteobacteria > Lysobacterales > Lysobacteraceae > Xanthomonas > Xanthomonas sp. LMG 12459. The sequence continues at coordinate 29,205 of NZ_NSGT01000021.1, read as the reverse complement.
CAACGCCGGGGGCGGCCTGGTCGGAATGCTGGTGACGGCTGCGATCAATCAGGTCGTCAACCAGGTCACCGACCAAGGGCATCAGATGGGGAACGTGGCCAGCCAGCGTCTGCTGTCCGCCGGCCACCCTGGCGGCTTGTTGTACGGGCCCTACAACCCGAAGTACGGCACCGACTGACCCGGCGCCCTGCCCCGTCTCCGTCAGGTTTGGCGGGGACGGGTAATGCCGCGATTCACACGTCGCCGCCGTCCGCCCAGCCTTCGCCGCTGCCGGCATGGAACACGCGGTCCTGCGCCTGCACCTGGCCAGCCGGCAGATGCGCCTGGTCGGCCAGTGCCGCATAGATCGGGGTGAAATCCGGCGCGGTCGCCTGCATCAGTTGTTCGAAGCTGTCGATGACGAAGTAGGTCTTCTGGTAGGTGTCGATGCGGTAGCGGGTGCGCATGATCCGCTGCAGGTCGAAGCCGATGCGGTTGGGGGCGTCCGACTCCAGCGAGTAGAGCGATTCGCCCTTCGACGAGACGATGCCGGCGCCGTAGATGCGCAGGCCGTCGGGGGTGTCGATCAGGCCGAACTCCACCGTGTACCAGTACAGCCGGGTCAGGTTCTGCAGCGCGTCCGGACCGATCGCGTGCGCCTTGACGCCGCCGCGGCCGTAGGCCTGCATGTAGTCGGCGAACAGCGGATTCATCAGCAGCGGCACGTGGCCGAACAGGTCGTGGAACAGGTCCGGCTCGGCGATGTAGTCGATCTGCTCGGGACGGCGGATCCACCAGGTCACCGGGAAGCGGCGGTTGGCCAGGTGGTCGAAGAAGTCCAGCTCCGGCAGCAACCCTTCCACGCCGACCAGGGTCCAGCCGGTGGTCGCCTGCAGCACCGCGTTGAGCTCGTCGAAGCGCGGGATCGCCTGCGAACTCATGCCCATCGCGTCCTGCGCCTGCAGGAACTCGGCGCAGGCGCGGCCGACCAGCAGCTCGCGCTGGCGCGTGTACAGCGTGCCCCAGGTGGCGTGGTCGTCGGCGCTGTAGCTGTCCCACGGCTGGGTCACCACGGCCGTGGTGTAGACCGGCACGTAGCCCTTGTCGGTCTGCTGGTGTTCGACGCGGCGCGGTGCGGTGTCCATGGTCGACGCTCCGGAAAGGAATAGCCACGATGGTAGGCGCGCGGGCGCGCAATGGGCTTGCGAAGTTGCACGGATCGGCGCGCTGCGCGCAAGATTATTGCGTATAAGCCATGTTGCAGAGCAATAAATGACCGGATCGCCGACCTTCGACCGCACCGACCTGCGCCTGCTCGCCCTGCTGCAGCGGGAAGGCCGCGCCAGCAATGCCGAGCTGGCCGCGCAGGTGAACCTGTCGCCCTCGGCCTGCCTGCGCCGGGTGCAGCGGCTGGAGGCCGAGGGCGTGGTCGCCGGCTACGCCGCGCGGCTGGTGCCGGCGGCGATCGGCCTGGGCCTGCAGGCTTTCGTGCGCGTGCAGCTGGAGAAGCACGGCCAGAGTGGCATCGCCCATTTCGCCGACAGCGTGCAGGGCTGGGACGAGGTGGTCGCCTGCCATGCGCTGACCGGCGACATGGATTACCTGCTGCACGTCTACGTCCGCGATCTGGCGCACTTCTCCGCGTTTCTACTGGACAAGTTGCTCAACGCCGCCGGCGTCGCCGACGTCAATTCCAGCTTCGTGCTGCGCACGGTCAAGGACTTCGCCGGCCTGCCGCTGCCGCGCGGCTAGCGGGAGCGCTGCGGATGTGTCGCAGCGTGTCGGCGCGTGGCCGCCCTTGTTAAGTTGTTGCTAACGATTTACATTTGCGTTCTGCGACGGCCATCCACGGCCACAGCCCCTCCGCCAGCCCTGCCGGGCCAGCCACGTCGATTCCCGCCGTGGAGCGTGGCTGCGCCTGCCCCTTTCCTCCACCGCGGCGCGACGGTGTCGCCGCCGCGCCCCACCCCGCGAGATCGATCCATGCTTTTCTCCGCTCCACGCCGTCTGTTGTCCCTCGCCGTGCTGTCCGCGCTCTCCGCCACCTCGGCACCGTTGTTCGCCGCCGAAGCCGAGGCCGCGGCCGACGTGCAGCCGACCACGCTGGACAAGGTCGAGGTCAGCGGCAGCCCGAGCCGTGCGCAGCCGTCCACCACCACCCGCCTGCCGCTGACGCTGCAGGAGACGCCGCAGTCGGTGAGCGTGCTGGGCCAGCAGCGGCTGGAAGAGGAATCGCTGTTCAGCGTCAACGACGTCATGCGCAACGTCACCGGCGTCAACGTGTCCTTCTACGACACCCAGCGCCCGCTGTACTTCGCGCGCGGCTTCCAGATCACCGACTTCCAGGTCGACGGCCTGCCCACCTACAGCGGTTCGACCAATCAGGAATACGACATGGTCTTCTACGACCGCGTCGAGGTGATCCGCGGCGCCAACGGCCTGCTCAGCGGCGCCGGCATTCCCTCGGCCACGGTCAACCTGCTGCGCAAGCGCCCCGGCAAGAGCTTCGATGCGTCGTTCGCGGCCTCGCTCGGCACCTGGGACTTCCGCCGCACCCAGGCCGACGTCACCGCGCCGCTGACCGCCGACGGCCGCTTCCGCAGCCGTTTCGTCGCCGCCTGGCAGGACCGCGGCTATTACTACGACCACTACACCGAGCAGAAGATGTCGGGCATGGCGGTGCTGGAAGGCGACCTGACCGACACCACCACGGTCACCGTCGGCTACCAGCGCCAGGACAACGACCCGGTCGGCTCGACCTGGGGCACGGTGCCGTACTTCTTCGCCGACGGCGCGTACGCCGACCTGCCCACGTCCACCAACCTGGCGCCGAAGTGGGCGCGCTGGCAGCGCAACACCCATACCACCTTCGCCAACCTGGAACAGCGCTTCGGCGACAACTGGCTGTTGAAGGTCAACCTGGCGCGCACCGAGGGCGAGGTCGAAAACCTGCGCGTCTACGGCAGCGGCTATCCCAGGCGCGACGGCAGCGGCATCTACCTGCGCGCCGCCGCCGGGCAGGCCACCGACACCCGCGACGGCCTGGACGTGTACCTGTCCGGCACGTTCCCCCTGTTCGGCCGCGACCACGACGTGGTGGTCGGCGGCAGCTGGCAGGACCTGCAGTCGACCACGCCGACCCTGGCGCTGCGCTACCCGGGCGACTGGACCACCTGCGGCCGCGAGCGCTGCTACTACATCCCCAACGTCTACGACTGGCACGGCGACGTGGGCCAGATCACCACCACCCGCACCGGCGCGCGGCGCGCGGCGCGCACCACCCAGCGCGGCGTGTACGCCTCCACCCGGCTGCGCCTGGCCGAACCGCTGTCGCTGATCGCCGGCGCACGTCTGAGTTCCTGGCAGACCCGCACTCAGGCCTTCGCCGCCGACGGCAGCTACACCGGCACCAGCGGCCGCTACCGGGTCAGCGACGAGGTCACGCCCTACGTCGGCTTGGTCTACGACCTCACTCCGGCCATCTCCACCTACGCCAGCTACACCGAGATCTTCAATCCGCAGAACTACAAGGACAAGGACAACAACCTGCTGGCGCCGGTGCAGGGCTCCAACCTGGAAGCGGGCATCAAGGCGCAGCTGGCCGACGGCCGCGCGCTGCTCAGTGCGGCGGTGTTCGAGGCCAAGCAGGACAACTACGCGGTGCGCGACATGACCCAGCCGGAAGCCTCGCTGCCCGACGGCAGCTCGGCCTACATCGGCGTCGACGGCACCAAGAGCCGCGGCTGGGAAGTGGAATACAACGGCGAGTTGCGCCCGGGCTGGACGCTCAATGCCGGCTACACCCACGTCAAGGTCACCCGTGCGCCGACCGACGCGATCTACGCCAACCTGCCGGAGGACTACCTGCAGCTGTCCACCCAGGTGCGCCTGCCCGGCGCCTGGCAGCGCCTGAGCCTGGGCGGCGGCGTGAGCTGGCAGAGCGCGGTGCGCGGCTACAACATCCAGCGCCCGCTCGGCGACGGCAGCGCCGCCACGCGCCCGGTCACCGTGGTGCAGGATCCGTACGCGCTGGTGCACTTCAACGCTAACTACCAGCTCAGCACGCAGTGGACCGCGACGCTGGCGATGACTAACGCGCTGAACAAGAAGTACTGGGCCAATCTGGATTACCAGAACTACGGCGAGCCGCGGTTCGTCAGCTTTACCCTGCGCTGGCGGTACTGAGCGACGGCGCATGACAGGCAAGGACGCCCGTCGCGCAGCCCGGCATTGCTGCGATGGTGGTCGCCGTGGCGATGCGTGCCGATGGCCGGCACTGCGCGTCTATACTGCCGCCGCCATCATCGGAGGATGCAGATGCGACCCGCCACGCGCTTGGCCCAGTGCTTGTTGCTTGCCGGCATCCTGCCCCTGGCAGGGTGCGCACAGTCCGGCTCTGCCGACACGCCGGCGGCTACCTCCACCAATGCCCAGGGCTGCGTGAGACAGCGCCAGCTCGGCCCACAGGATCCGTTCAAGACGCCGCCGCCATTGATGGAGGCATGCCTGGGTCCGTACAAGCTACGCATTCCGGCCAACTACTTCGGCGACCAGATGGGGCCGAACTTCGACGACAGTTTCGGCCTGTACCTGGAATACCCGTCGCTGCAGCCGTTCGCACCGGGCGAACGCGCGCATCTGAGCCTGGATGTGTCGACGCGGACGGTCGATATCGGGTACCACTATTTGGATGGGGTGGACGTGCATGAGGCGCTACGCAGGCGCTACACCGGCTATTCCGCGGACAAGGAGAATCCGGCAGAGCATCTGCAGAGCCGTCTCAGGCAAAGTCCGGTATATGGGCTGACGCCCTACTATCCGGATCTTCCGAAAGTGTTTGCCTACTACAAGGCAAAGGGATACCGGGCGTCGGCGCCTGTGTTCAACGCGGAGGAGCACGATGATTGGTACGTCGAACGGGATGCACATGGCGAAATTCGCACCTTCATCAAGTGCACCTCGCATGTAGTGGCGGAAACCGGTGTGGAGTACCAGAAAGGAAAGCTGGTGCGTAGCCAAGACGCCGAACTTCCAGAGTGCCGTCATATCTTGGTGCTTCCCGACGTCAGTACGCTCGTGGAGGTGCGCTACGTGCGCGCTGCATTGCCGGACTGGAAAAGAATCGAGGATGCAGCGCGTAGCTATCTGGAGACGTTCATGGTGAAAGGGAATCGGGCGCAGAACAGGTAGTTCTGTAGGCAAACGGCAAAGGAGCTCTGGGAATGAGTGGTCTGGACAAGGGCGATATCGCAGTTCTCGGTTACTACGCCGAACAGGGAAATCGAGAGCTTTATTGGAACTACCTCGCAAACAAGCAAGGCAACGACGGCTACGGGTTGCTCGCGCTCGGTGTCGTCCGCAACGATAACGCACCAGGTGCCACGGCAAACGCGTTCGCCGAGAGCCAGGCCCGTCGTGACGGCGTCGCGATGAGCGAACGGCAGTGGAACAAATTCGGCATTGATTTGATGAAGAGCGACTTCGAGAGTCGGCGAAGCTACTTCGACAATGGTCAACCCGCGCAGGCTCTGAATCTTCCAGTCAAGGACGTCGAAGCCGTCCATGACGCGACCTTCCAGAAGCATCACATCAACCCCAATGGCTGGACGCCGCGCGAACTGCTCGACGCCGCGCGCCGCCATGGTGGCGAGCCCGAAGCGGAGAAAGTCTGGTCGATGATGCTCGACAATTCCGCACTCGGCTTGAGCCGCGCCGGTTTCACCATGAACGACGTGCGCAAGTACGACGACGCGCAGCTGGATGCGATGTCCTATATCGGGCGCATGACCGCTGCGCGGGCGCTCGCGCACGAAGCGCGGCCGATCGCCGATCCGGAGCGGATCGGCGATCGGAGCGTCTACTACGAGCGCGATGCGCGGACCGGCAAATGGACCAACTGGGTCGATGGCGGCGAGCAGACCATCGCCCAGCCGGTGCGCGACCCGCAGCAGCTGCGCGAGCTCGACGATACGCGTGCACTGCGACTGGAGCGCCAGCAGTTACGCGAGCAGTTCCATCCCGAGGATCAGTACCGCCACCAGCCGATCCTGCGCAGCCCGCAGACGCTGGCCGAAGCCGATCCGGTGCGGGTTGGTCCGGCGACCGCGCAGGCCGCGCGCACGTCCGATCCCAGCGAGCCAGGCCATCCGCGTCATGCGCTGTACCAGCAGTGCGCCGCCGGCACCCAGGCGCTGGATCGGCAGTTGGGGCGCAGCCCCGATGCGGACAGCGTCTGCATGGCGGCCAGCGTCACCGACCTGGCCGCACGCAACGGTCTGCAGCGAGTGGATCACGTGCTGTTGAGCGAGCGCGGGCGCACGGCGCAGCCGGGCGAGCTGGTGTTTGTCGTGCAGGGCGATCCGAAGGATCCGGCGCACCTGCGCGCGCACATGTCCACCGAAGAGGCGATCCGCACGCCGGTAGCGCAGTCCTTCGAGCGGCTTGCCGAGTTCGATCGCCAGCAGGCGTTGGTCCAGGCGCAGCAGGTCGCCCTGCATCAGGATGTCCACCAGCAGGACGCGCAGCGGCAGAGTGCGGTGCCGCGGATCTGAGTGACGCGACGCCTGCGGGACCTGTGGTCATGTCCGCAGTGCGCATGCTGGATGCGACTGCTGTGCGTCTCACGCCAGGCGTCACAGCGGCGCGCGCGGTTCTGCAAATGTGACTGGTGTGCTTACCCTCACCCCCGGCCCCTCTCCCGGCGGGAGAGGGGAGCGAATGCTCAGTCTTTCGGCTTGCAGGGATCGTCGCGGCGCAGCAGGCGGCCCAGTCGCGACTGCGGCTCGCACGGCGGCGCCGCCGGTTGCGCGGCCTTTGCCGCCGCGGCTGCGGCGGCCGCGCGCTGCTGCTGCAGTTGCGCCAGCTTGGCCTTGATCTGCGGCATCGCTGCCAGCGCGGCCTTTTCGCCTTCCAGGATCGCGGCGTTGCGCTGGGCGAAGTCGGCCGCGCCGATGTCGTTGACCTTGGGCCGGATCACGATGTCGGCGCGGCCCAGTTCCTGCTGGCCCAGGCGCTGGCCCATGATCGCGATCGACTGGTTGACGGTGCCGAGCATGCTGCCCGGGTTCTTGCCGCTGGCCTTGCTGGAGATGTCCACGGCGATGACGAAGTCGGCGCCGAGCTGGCGCGCCGCGTCCACCGGCACCGGGCTGACCACGCCGCCGTCCACGTAATGGAACTTGCCGATGGTCACCGGTTCGAACACGCCGGGGATGCTGCTGGACGCGCGCACCGCCTGGCCGGCATTGCCGCGCACGAACACGGTGCGCTCGCCGTCTTCCAGCCGGGTGGCGACCGCGGCGAACGGCTTGGCCAGCTTTTCGATCGGCTTGCCCTTGAGCTGGGCGTTGACGTAGTCCTGCAGCGCCTGGCCCTGCACCAGGCCGCCGGAGAACAGGCGCATGTCGCGGATGCTGCTCTCGTCCAGCGCCACCGCCGCCTGCTGCATCTGGAACGCGTCCATGCCGCTGGCGTACAGCGCGCCGACCACGCTGCCGGCGCTGGTGCCGGACACCACCGTCGGCTCCAGGCCATTGGCCTGCAGCATCTTGATCACGCCGATGTGGGCGAAGCCCTTGGCCGCACCGCCGCCCAGGGCAATGCCGATGCGCAGCGGCTGGGCCGCCGGCGTGGGCACCGGTGCCGGTCCGCTCACCACCGGGGCCGGCGGCGCCGGCTTGGGTTCGCCGCCGCAGGCGGCAAGCAGGCCGAACAGGGACAGGGACAGCAGCAGGCGCGGGGAGCGGAACACGGTCATGGATGCGTCGCGGAAGGAAGAAGAAGGGAGGAGCCGGCGCGAGGATAGCCGCATCCTCCTGCACCGCCCACGACTGGAGGTCATGGCGTGGGGTGTGCGCGTGCTTGGGTGAGGGTGTGGAGGCTTGTACTACGCATTCTGCGAGACGCTGCGCGCCGTACCCTCACCCCAACCCCTCTCCCGGCGGGAGAGGGGCTGATGCGCGGCTTTAGAAGTTGTTGTCGCCGTCGAGGATGCGGCCGAAGCCGCCCAGCACCGAGCCTTCGCCGCGGTTCTGCCCGCCGCCCTGCGGCGCGGCGGCGAACATGCGTCCGGCCAGGCGCGAGAACGGCAGCGACTGCAGCCAGACCTTGCCGGGTCCGGTGAGGGTGGCCAGGAACATGCCTTCGCCGCCGAAGAACATGCTCTTGATGCCGCTGACCGGGCGCACGTCCATGTCCACCGAGGCGTGGAAGGCGACCACGCAGCCGGTGTCCACGTCCAGCCGCTCGCCGGCGGCCAGCTCGCGCTCGATCACGCAGCCGCCGGCATGCACGAACACCCAGCCGTCGCCCTCCAGCTTCTGCATGATGAAACCTTCGCCGCCGAACAGGCCGGTCATGATCTTGCGCTGGAAATGGATCCCCAGCGACACGCCGCGCGCGCCGGCCAGGAAGCTGTCCTTCTGGCAGATCAGGCGGCCGCCGTGCTGGTCCAGCTTCATCGCCAGCACCGTGCCGGGATAGGGCGCGGCGAAGGCGACCTTGGCCTTGCCCTGGCCCTGGTGGGTGAACACCGTGGTGAACAGGCTCTCGCCGGTGACCAGGCGCTTGCCGGCCGACAGCAGCTTGCCCATCAGCCCGCCCTGGTTGGCGCCGGAACCGTCGCCGAACACGGTGTCCATCTGCACCGCCGCGTCCTTGAACATCAGGGCGCCGGCCTCGGCCACCGCGCTCTCGCCGGGGTCCAGCTCGATCTCCACGAACTGCATTTCGTGGCCGACGATGCGGAAGTCGATCTCGTCGGCGCGGCCGCCTGCGGCCGGCGGCGGCGGCAGGCCCGGCGGCAGGAACGTCGCGCCACCCTGCAGGGCCGCGATCTGCGCCACCGGCAGCCAGCCGTTCTGGCCCTGGCTCCAGGCCAGTGCCGTGGGGTTGTTGCGGGCGAAGGTGACTGCATCGGCATCGTCGAACGGGCCGGAGCGGGTCTGTTCGCTGCCGGTCAGGAAGTACCACTGGGTCATGGGTGCAGGTCCTTGGCGGGTCATGGCGGCGAGTCTAGCGGGCCGCCGCGACGGCCGACATCTGTCCAACGGCAGGGTGGCGGCTGCCACCGCTGGCCGGCCGCCAGGAGACACCGCGGCACGGGTTCTGCGAACCGTTCGTCGTAAAAACCATGACAGCGCTCAAGAACGCGGCGCGAACGCCGCTATCGGCTCACTGCCGTCACGGGCCGCATCCACGGGGATGGGTGCGGTCGGATCGTCGGCCATCGCCAACCCGCCATGTAACTGGGGAAATTCAATGAAATTCAAGGATTTACTGTTGAGCGGTGCGCTGGCACTCGCCTCTGCCGGCAATGTCCAGGCCCAGGACGGCCCCGAGCTGTCCTTCAGCGGCTTCGGCACCCTGGGCCTGGTGCACTCCACCGAGGACCGTGCCGACTTCACGCCCGACCTGCAGACCACCGAAGGCGCCGGCGCCAGCCAGCGGACCTCGCCGCGTCCGGACTCGCGCATCGCCGGCCAGGTCAACGCCACCTTTACCGACAAGTTCAGCGGCGTGCTGCAGGTCACCAGCGAGTACGCCGAGCGCGCCTCGTATGCGCCGAAGGTCACCCTGGCCCACGTCAAGTACCAGTTCGCGCCGGACTTCGCGGTGCGTGTCGGCCGGATCACCGCGCCGCTGTACATGCTGTCCGAGTACCAGCGCGTCGGCTACGCCACGCCGTGGGTGCGTCCGCCCTACGAGGTCTACAACTACCTGATGGCGATGGACGGCGTGGAAGGCGTGTACACGCGCAATGTCGGCCAGAGCGTGCTCAGCGTGCAGGGCTTCTACGGCCGCATCGATTCCAAGAAGGCCGAAGTGCACGCGATGCGCGGCCTGTCGCTGGTGCTGGACCAGGGCGCTTCCACCTACCGCGTGGCCTACATCAAGGGCAATGCCGACTACCGCACTGACGATCTGGACCGCCTGTTCGGTCTGTACCGCCGGATCAACCCGGCTCTGGCCGAACGCCTGGACACCGTCGGCGTCGCCGGCAGCTTCGCCAGCGCCGGCTACAGCTACGATCCGGGTCCGTGGTTCGCGCGCGCCGAAGTCATCCGCGCCGACTACTCGCCTTCGCTCAACGGCAAGACCACCTCCGGCTACGTGAGCGCCGGTGCGCGCTTCGGCGCGCTGACCCCGTCGCTGACCTACGCCAACGTCGACAAGAAGGCACCGGTGATCGCGCCGGGCGCCGATCCGCTGGGGCTGATGACCCGCGCCGTCGCGCTCGCCGAGAACGGCCGCCACAGCTACACCGCCTCGCTGCGCTGGGACGTGTACGAGAACGTGGCCTTCAAGTTCCAGGCCAGCCACATCGTCAACAACGCCGGCTCGTACGGCAGCCTCGGCAACATCCAGCCGGGTTTCCGTCCTGGCGGCAGCTACAACCTGCTGTCGGCCTCCTTCGATTTCGTGTTCTGAGGACGACACCATGAATGCTTACAAGATTGCCGGCGCTGCGGCGCTGGCTCTGCTGTTCTGCACCGCCGCGCAGGCCGAGGTGGTGGTGGTGATGTCGTCCAAGAGCCCGGTGGACAGCCTGAGCAAGGACCAGGTGTCGCAGATCTTCCTGGCCAAGTCCAACAGCCTGCCGGGCGGCGCGCAGGCCACGCCGATCGACCAGGACGAGGGCGCCAAGGCGCGCGAGGAGTTCTACAAGAAGGTCACCGGCCGCGATGCCGCGCAGCTGAAGTCGTACTGGTCGCAGCTGATGTTCACCGGCAAGGCGCAGCGTCCCAAGCACGTGGCCGGCGACGATGCGGTCAAGAAGGCGGTCGCCGCCTCGCCCGGCGCGATCGGCTACATCGATGCCGGCACGCAGGATGCGAGCGTCAAGGTCGTCTTCAAGCCCTAATTGCCTCCGGAGAGCCTCCATGATGAGACGTCTGCTTTCCCTGCCGTTGTTCTGGAAGATCCTGCTGCCGGCGGCGGTGTCGATCCTGTGCCTGCTGGGCTACATCGGTTTCAGCACCGTGGTGTTCCAGCGCAACAACGGGCATCTGGAGGCGATCCGCGACGTGCACTTCCCGGTGCTGGACACCATGACGCGCAACGTCGCCGCGCTGGACAAGATCATCAATGGACTGAACGGCGCGGCGGCGGCCGGCGACATGGACATGCTCAAGGCGACCGCGCCGATCGCGTCGCAGATCCACGCGTCCTACCAGAAGCTGCAGCAGACCGACCCGGGCAATGCCCGGGAACTGGCGCGGCTGGGCAAGGAGTTCGACGAGTACTACGCGCATGCGGCGGCGGTGGCCGCGGCCTTCGCGCAGCAGCGCGAACCGGATGCGGTGCAGATGGAGGCGATGGCACCGTCGCTGGAGCGCTACCGTACCCATCTCAACGCGATGCACCACAGCGCCGACGCGCGCTTCCGCGCCACCGTGCAGAACGCCGTGGACAGTTCGATCGCCGCCAGTGTCGGCGGCCTGATCGTGGGCGTGCTCGGCGCGCTGGCCTGTATCGCCTTCGGCTGGATCGTCGCGCGCGCCATCACCCGTCCGTTGCGGCGTGCCATCCGCACCGCGCATGCGGTGTCGCAGGGCAAGCTGGACAACCCCATCGCCATCGACAGCGGCGACGAGGTCGGCCAGTTGCTGCAGGCCATGGACAGCATGCAGCGCCAGTTGCGCCGCGTGATCCAGGCGCAGACCGAGATGGGCGCGCAGCACGAGGCCGGCGTCACCAGCCACCGCATCGTCGCCAGCGAGTTCCCAGGCGAATTCGGCAGCATGGTCCAGGCCGGCAACGCGCTGGTCGAGGGGCACATCGCGGTGACCCTGCGCGTGGTCGAGCTGATCAAGCGCTACGCGCGCGGCGATCTGTCGCAGGAACTGGAAGCGTTGCCGGGCGAACGCGCGGTCATCACCCAGTCGCTCAACGACGTGCGCCGCAACCTGCTGCGGATCAATGGCGAAATCAAGCGGATGGCCGCGGCGGCGGCTGCCGGCGACTTCACCGCGCGCAGCGACGAGGCCGCCTTCGACTTCGACTTCCGGCAGATCCTGGTCGACCTCAATCAGCTGATGAGCACGGCCGACCGCAACCTCAACGCGCTTTCCTCGCTGCTGCAGGCGGTGGCCAGCGGCGACCTGACCGGGCGCATGCACGGCGAGTTCGAAGGCGTGTTCGCGCGGATGCGCGACGACGCCAATGCCACCGTCGCGCGTCTGACAGAGATCGTCGGCCGCATCCAGCACTCGTCGGCCGCGATCGATGCGGCCGCCGCCGAGATCGCCGCCGGCAACGACGACCTGTCGCGGCGCACCGAGCAGCAGGCGGCAAGCCTGGAAGAAACCGCCGCGTCGATGGAAGAGCTGACCTCCACGGTCAAGCAGAACGCCGAGTACGCACAGCAGGCCAACCGCCTGGCCGCCGGCGCTGCCGCGGTCGCCGTGCAGGGCGGCAACGTGGTCGGACAGGTGGTGAGCACGATGGAGGGCATCGCCTCCTCGTCGCGGCGCATCGGCGACATCATCGGCGTGATCGACGGCATCGCCTTCCAGACCAATATCCTCGCGCTCAACGCCGCGGTGGAAGCCGCGCGTGCCGGCGAACAGGGCCGCGGCTTCGCGGTCGTCGCCAGCGAGGTGCGGACGCTGGCCCAGCGCTCGGCCAATGCGGCCAAGGAGATCAAGGGCCTGATCGACGAGTCGGTGGAGCGCGTGGCCGATGGCTCGGCCCTGGTCGGCCAGGCCGGCACCACCATGCAGGAGATCGTGGCCTCGGTGCAGCGCGTCACCGACATCATGGGCGAGATCTCGGCGGCCTCGCGCGAGCAGTCGGCCGGCATCGAACAGGTCAACACCACCGTGGCGCAGATGGACCAAGCCACCCAGCAGAACGCGGCGCTGGTCGAAGAAGCCACGGCCTCTGCGCGCGCCATGGAAGAGGAGGCCGGGCAACTGAGCCAGTCGGTCGCGCTGTTCCGCCTGGCCGCGCCGGCGCCCGCAGCCAGACCGGCGCAGGTGTCGCGGCTTGCGGAAGACACCGCGGCGGCGTCGCCGGCCGTGGCGGTGGAGGACGCGCTCGACGCGTGAGGTGTCGGCCGCCGTGCGCGTGGCCGTCGTGTGGCCGCGCGCGGTGGGCGTCTTACAGCGCGCTGGCTGGGCGCACCTGCAGAACCGCGTTCTCCGCGGTGCAGTCGCCTGCCGGCATCCGCCCGGCCGCGCGGGCGGCGGCGATCTCGCCGCGCGCCGCGGCCAGATCGGCGCTGAAGGTCGGGTCGTCGTGCAGCCGCGCCACCGTGGCCGCGCCCATGAAGCGGCCGGCGAGCACGTCGCTCTGCCAGTGCACGTTGCACACCAGCCGGCTCTCGCCGTAGTTGCGGCCGCGCGCGATCAGCGCAGTGGCGCGTTCGGGCGCGATCTCGCTCAGGATCAGCGCCCAGGCCCAGCCGATGGCGCTGTGTCCCGACGGATAGGAGCCGCTCTGGCGCAGGTCGTCGAGATCGCCCGGGGTGCACACCGCCTGCGCGTTGCGCAGGAACGGCCGCGCGCGCTGGTACCGGCGCTTGGCCGCCTTGGTGGCGGCACTGGCGTCGATGCGGCTGCGCTCCAGCAAGGTGTACAGATGCGGGGTGTGCTGCGCATCGATCGCCACGCCCAGCGCGCAGGCGAACTGGCCGGCGCCGTTCGGGAAGCTCAGATCGGCATCGCGTGCGGCCTGCTGCCAGCGCGCGCTGCCGCGCAGGGCCAGCGCCTCGCGGTTGATCGCCAGGTCCAACGCCTCACCCGGCGAGTCGGCCGCCGGCGGCGCCGGCAGCAGCTGCAGGCTGTCCGGCACCGCCGCGGCCGGCAGATAGCCCACCGCCTTGGCCGGCGCAGGCGCAGGCGCCGGTGCACGCAGCGCGGGACCGCTGCAGGCGGCCAGGGCGAGCGCCAGCACCACGGCGACGGAACGGACACGACAGGCGGGCGACACGGGCATGCGGACTCGGACAGCGACGGCGGATCGGTCAGTGTACGGTGCGATGCAGCGACGGGTCGCCCGAGGCGGCATGCCGCGGCGCGCGACTGCGGAGAGGAGCGGCTTCAGCCGCGACGGGCGTGACCGGGAAGGCCCGTCGTGGCTGAACCCGCTCCTCCGGAAGCAGGTTTGCGTATTTCTGGAAGCACCGTTCCCGCCTCAGCCCCCGTCACGCTCCTCGCGCGGCGGGAAGCGCAGCACGACCCCGCGCGGCGGCGCCGGCGGTGGCTGCCACAGCACCGGCACCTGGGCCGGCGGCGGCGGTTCCAGTTCGTCGTCGGCGACGAGGAGGTCGTCGGTGTCCTCCTCGTCCTCCCAGCTGTAGCGCTTGCGTGGCGGCAGCGGATCGCGATGGCGCAGCAGCAGCGCGGCGACCACGCCGCCCACCGCGCCGCCCAGGTGCGATTGCCAGGACACCCCGTCCTCGTGCGGCAGCACCGTCACCAGCATGCCGCCGTAGAACAGGAAGGCGATCATGCTGGCGGCGATCGCGGCGCGGTCGCGGCGCAGCAAGGCCAGCACGAACACCAGGAACAGCAGGCCGTGGGCGACGCCGCTGGCGCCCAGGTGATGGCTGCCGGGATCGCCCAGCCACCAGGCGCCCAGGCCCGAGCCCAGCCACAGCAAGGGCAGCCCGGCCAGGGTGGCGCGCGGATACACGCTGCCGGCCAGGGTGCCCAGGATCAGCAGGGCGCCGGCGTTGGCCCCCAGATGCTCGAGCGAGCCGTGCAGCAGCGGTGCGGTCAGCACGCCGAGCAGGCCGGCGGCCGTGTGCGGCGCGACCGCCCAGGGCCGCCAGTCGAACAGGCCCTGGCTGGCGAACACCGCCACCAGCACCGCCACGAAGGCCAGGCTGGCATTGAACGCACGCAGGATCCGCGCGCGGTCGAAGCGGCCCTGCGCATCGGGCTCGGGCGTGGGCGAGGGGAGCGAAGAGGTGTCCATGCTCCCTGGATGGCGGCGCCGGGCGTCCAAGGCAAGGCGCCGCCGATGGGAGGGACTGGCCGCGGCCGCGGGACAATCCGCGGCCGCGGCGCCCGCGCCGTGTCAGTGCGCCGGCTTGGCCGGGCGCAGCAGGCTCAGCACCACGGTGGCGCCGATCACCACCGCCACCGCCAGCAGCGACACCAGTACCGGGATCTTGTACAGGTCGATGATCAGCATCTTGGTGCCGATGAACACCAGCACGATCGCCAGGCCGTAGGGCAGCAGGTGGAAGCGGTCGGCCATGCCCGCCAGCAGGAAGAACATCGCGCGCAGGCCCAGCACCGCGAACACGTTGGAGGTCAGCACGATGAACGGGTCGGTGGTGATCGCGAAGATCGCCGGAATGCTGTCCACCGCGAAGATCACGTCGGTGATCGCGATCAGCATCAGCACCGCGAACAGCGGAGTGAACCAGCGCTTGCCTTCCTGGGTCACGCTCAGCGCGTTGCCGTGGTACTGCGGCGTCAGGCGCAGATGCTTGCGCATGAAGCGCAGCACCGGGTTGGCCTCCAGGTCCGGCTCCTTGCCCGCCGAGAACCACATCTTGATGCCGGTCAGCAGCAGGAACGCGCCGAACACGTACAGCAGCCAGTGGAACTTGGTCAGCAGCACCGAGCCGGCGAAGATCATCACCGCGCGCAGCACGATCGCGCCGAGCACGCCGATCACCAGCACGCGCTGGCGCTGCTCCTCCGGCACCGCGAAGTAGCTCATAATCATCAGGAACACGAAGATGTTGTCGACCGCCAGCGACTTCTCGACCAGGTAGCCGGTCAGGAACTCAAGGCCGAGGCGGTTGCCGGTGGCCACGTCGATGGTCTCGCGCAGGTACCACCACAGGCCCGCATTGAACGCCAGCGCCAGCGCGATCCAGCCGATGCTCCACCACAGCGCTTCCTTGAAGGTGACCTTGTGCGGACCGCCGTGGCGCATCAGCACCAGGTCCGCCAGCAGCGCCACGACCACCACGATCGCGAAACCGCCCCACAACCACACGTTGCCTATCGTTTCCATTGGGAATTTTCCGTCAGTGAACAGGGAACCTCGGGGCCGCGGTGGCGGAGGCGTTCCGGACGGAGACGACGGATGTCGTCCAGAGGGTGCCTTCGCCACTGCGGCGAAGGTCTCGCTCGCAACCGGCGGACCGGTTGCCGTTGCACCGGAGCCCGCAGGCTCGAATTGACGGCGACAACGTCGGGAGCTACTCCCCTTCTGCGCGCATTCTTGCGGCTGCCGGCGGTGCCGTCAATCGGGGCGGCTACAATGGCGTTCATGAATAGTCCCCTGCCCGTAGTCCGTCTCAAGAACGCCTGGCGCTCCAGCCATCCTTGGATCTTCCAGAAACTGGTCGAAAAACCCGCCGCCAGGCCCAAGCCGGGCGCGCTGGTGGACGTGGTCGGGGTGGACGGCGACTGGATCGGCCGCGGCTTCTACAACGGCCACTCGCGCATCGCCGTGCGCATCCTCGAGACCCACCCCGACATCGCGGTCGATGAGTCCTGGTTCGCGCGCAAGATCGCCGAGGCGGTGTCGCTGCGCCGTGACGTGCTCAAGCTGGACGCGGTCAGCGATGCCTGGCGCGTGGTGCATGCCGAGGGCGACGGCCTGTCCGGCCTGGTGGTGGACCGCTACGGCGACCTGCTGGTGGTGGAGTTCTTCAGCGCCGGCATGTTCCGCCACCGCGAGTGGATCTACGCCGCGCTGCGCGCGCAGTTCCCCGGCGCGCGCTTCTACAGCTTCGCCGAGGAGCACGTGCAGAAGCAGGAGAGCTTCGACTACCGGCCGGTGTCCAGCAGCGGCGAGCGCCCGGAGCCGGCGATCATCAGCGAATACGGCGTGCGCTTCCGCGCCGATCCGGCTGGCGCGCACAAGACCGGCTTCTTCGCCGACCAGCGCGAGAACCGCCAGTGGCTGAGCCAGCAGGTGGAGGGAAAGCGCGTGCTCGACCTGTGCTGCAACACCGGCGGCTTCGCGGTCTACGCCAAGGTCCGCGGCGCCACCGAGGTGGTCGGCGTGGACATCGACGAGGACGTGATCGAGATCGCCAAGGGCAACGCTCGCCTCAACGACGTGCGGCCCAAGTTCGTGCAGGCCGACATCTTCCCGTACCTGCGCGATGCCGCTGCCCGCGGCGACCAGTACGACGTGGTGATCCTGGACCCGGCCAAGATGACCCGCGACCGCGACCAGGTGATCCCGGCGCTGAAGAAGTATCTGGACATGAACAAGCTGGCGCTGGGCGTGGTCGCTCCGGGCGGCCTGTTCGCCACCTTCTCCTGCACCGGCCTGGTCGCCGAGCACGAGTTCCTGGACATGCTGCGCCGCGCCGCCTATTTCTCCGGCCGCACCATCCAGATCCTGAAGGTGGCCGGCGCCGGCGCCGACCACCCGTTCATGGCCCACGTGCAGGAATCGCGCTACCTCAAGGCGGTGTTCTGCCGCGTGCTGGACTAGCGCGCCACGCATGCGCAAGGCCGAGCGGCGATGCCTGCGTGACGGCCTGATCCGGGTGCGCCGGCCGGCGATCGACGCCGCCGCTGCATGAAGATCGTCATCGCCCCGGACGCGTTCAAGGAAAGCCTGTCCGCGGCGGAGGCGGCCGCGCAGATCGCGGCCGGCTTCCGCAGCGTGTTCCCGGCCGCGCAGTACGTGCTGCTGCCGTTCGCCGACGGCGGCGAGGGCACGGTGGACGCGCTGGTCGCCGCTGGCGGTGGGCGCCGGGTCGCCTGCACGGTGACCGGGCCGCTGGGCGCGCCGGTCGCCGCGCAGTTCGGCCTGAGCAAGGACGGCGGCACCGCCCTGATCGAGATGGCCGCGGCCAGCGGGCTGATGCTGGTGCCGCCGCAACAGCGCGATCCATGCCTGACCGGCACCCGCGGCGTCGGCGAACTGATCCTGGCCGCGCTGGATGCCGGTGCGCGCCGGCTGCTGATCGGCATCGGCGGCAGCGCCAGCAACGACGGCGGCGCCGGCATGGCGCAGGCCCTGGGCGTGCGCCTGCTGGACGCGCACGGCTGCGACCTGGCCGCCGGCGGCGCGGCGCTGGGCGCGCTGGCGCGCATCGATCTGGACGGGCTGGACCCGCGACTGCGCGAGTGCACGATCGAAGTCGCCTGCGATGTCGACAACCCGCTGACCGGGCCGAGCGGCGCCTCGGCGGTGTTCGGGCCGCAGAAGGGCGCCACGCCGGCGATGGTCGCGCAGCTCGATGCCGGGTTGCGGCACTACGCCGAGGCGATCGAACGCACCTTGGGCGTGGCAGTGGCGCAACTGCCCGGCGCCGGCGCGGGCGGCGGTATCGGCGCGGCCCTGCTCGCCTTCCTCGGCGCGCGGCTGCGGCCGGGCGTGGAGATCGTCGCGCAGGCGCTGGGGCTGGAAGCGCACCTGGCCGGCGCCGATCTGCTGGTCACCGGCGAAGGCCGCCTGGACGGGCAGAGTGCGCAGGGCAAGGTGCCGGTCGGCCTCGCCCGCATCGCCCGGCGCCACGGCGTGCCGGTGCTGGCCATCGCCGGCGGTCTGGGCGAGGGCGCGGCGGATCTGCAGGCGCAGGGGATCGACGCGCTGTTCGGCGCTGTGCAGCGCGTGTCCACGCGCGAGGCCGCGCTGGCCGACGCTGCGGACGCCCTGCGCCAGTCCGCGCGCAACGTGGCCGCGGCGATCGCCCTGGGCCAGCGCCTCGGCGGCTCCCGGGCGCAATAGCGGTCTCACTGTCGGCTCGGCTTGGCGCTGCAAGCCGCAGCGTTGGGAGTCCTGTGTGGGAGGGACTTCAGTCCCGACGCGGTGACCGGTGATTGCCGCAGGACCCCGCGAGGCGGTTGCCCCGCGCGTCGCGGCTGAAGCCGCTCCCACATGTGGGTATGTCGCCAGCGGATGCGCCACACGCAGGCAAGCCTTGTGGGTGGGATTTCAGTCCGGACCCGATGACCGGTGGTTACCGCAGGGCCCCGCGAGGTGGCTGCCCCGCGCGTCGCGGCTGAAGCCGCTCCCACATGTGGGTATGTCGCCAGCGGATGCGCCACGCGCAGGCAAGCCTTGTGGGGGGATTTCAGTCCGGACCCGATGACCGGTGGTTACCGCAGGACCCCGCGAGGCGGCTGCCTCGCGCGTCGCGGCTGAAGCCGCTCCCACACGTGGGTATGTCGCCAGCGGATGCGCCACGTGCAGGCAAGCCTTGTGGGAGGGATTTCAGTCCGGACCCGATGACCGGTGGTTACCGCAGACCCCGCGAGGCGGCTGCCCCGCGCGTCGCGGCTGAAGCCGCTCCCACATATGGGTATGTCGCAGCGGATGCGCCACGTGCAGGCAAGCCCTGTGGGAGGGACTTCAGTCCCGACGCGACGACTGTCGGTCTCCGCAATGCTGGCAGGGAAGCCCGTCCCCAAGCCAGGCCTGACGTCGGCGCCCGCCCGCTGCGACCAATCCCGAATCCCCAATCCCAACTCTCCAGGCCCGCACCAAACTGGTGCGGCAGCCGCGCCCATTTGGCGCGCGCTGCCCCGTTCAGGTAAACTGAAAACGTTTACAACACGGATTCTAACGCCATGGAAACCCCAAATCTCCCGCAACGTGCGCCGCTCAGCCCGAAGTGGCAGTTCCGCTTCGACTTCTTCGACCGTTACGGCGCCCCGTCCACGCCCGAGTACAAGGCCGCGTTCAAGGCACTGCCGTTCATGGAACGGTTGAAGATCAACATGAACTTCTTCGCCCTGTTCTTCGGCTTCATCTACTTCTTCATCCTCGGCATGTGGCGTAAGGCGCTGGGGCTGATCGGCATCTGGCTGGCGCTGGCTGTGGTCGCGGCGTTCCTCCCCGAGGCGATCGGCCGCGGCCTGGGCATCGCCTACTCGCTGCTGGTCGGCATGGCCGCCAACTACGCCTACTACCTGGACCAGCGCAAGGGCAGCGTCAGCTGGAACCCGTTCGAAGGCCTGCGTTGGTGGTAAGCGTCGGGCACGGCGGCGCGCAGGTGCGACACGCCGCCGCCGCGCTCAACGCTTGCGCTTCCAGAACTGCCAGACCGGTGCCGGCTTCGGCGTGACCGCCGCGGCCTGCGCCGGGGCCAGCTGGCCCTGAATGCCGGTCAGCCGCGCCTGCGCATCGAATGCCAGGACGATGCGGGTGTTGCCGCGCGTCGCCACGGTCTGCGCGGCGTCGCGCTGCAGGGCATAGCCCTGATCGGCCAGGAAGCCGTCGGTCATGGCCCGGTGGTCGAGTTCGAACTGCATCGGCAATTCGCCGAGCAGGCGCAGCACGCGGGCGTCGTCGCACGGCGCGAAGACCGCGGCCGGTACGTCCTCGAGCAGGAAGAACAGCGCGCCGCCGTCGTACGGCGCGCGGTAGTAGCAGCGCCCGCGCAGGGCACCGGCGAGCAGGGCGATCTGGTGGCCGCCGTCCTCGCCCAGCGCCGAAGACGGCGCGGCCAGTTCGGCGATACCTTCGCGCTCGCCGTGCGCACGTAGCGCATTGGCATCGGCCAGCAGGGCCGGTGGCAGGTTGCTGGCGGTGTTGGCCCAGGCCCACAGCCAGCTGGCGCTGGCTTCTGCGGCCGTGCCCAGCAATTGAATCGGGAACTGCAGGTCCTCGCCGAAGTACACCTGGCCTTCGCCCAGGTCCATTTGCCAGCGACGCTCGGCCAGCACGTCGGCCAGCGCCAGCTGGCGGGCGTAGGCGCTGCCGATGTGCCGTGCCAGCGCTGCCTGGAACGCCGGGCTCATCGCGGCGTCTGCGGCGCGCGCTGCAGCAGGCTGTTGCGGCGGCCGTACAGCAGGTAGGCGACCACGCCCAGCGCGTTCCACAGCCCGAACCAGATCTTCGTGGTATCCGGCAGGCTCCAGAACAGGTACAGGCAGCCGCCGATCGCCAGCGGCCCGACCAGCCACGCCAGCGGCGTGCGGAAGGTGCGGGCGCGGCCGGGTTCGCGGCGGCGCAGGACCAGCATGCACGCGGCCACGGCGATGAAGGCGGCCAGGGTGCCGGCATTGGCCAGCGCGGCGATCTCGTCCAGCCGCGCCACGCCGGCCAGCGCCGCCACCAGCACCGCGGTGAACAGCGTGGTCGCCACCGGGGTGCCGGTACGCGCGTTGACCTTGGACAGCCCGCGCGGCAGCAGGCCGTCGCGCGACATCACGAAGAAGATCCGGCTCTGCCCGTACAGGAAGGCCAGCAGCACGGTGGGCAGCGCGATCACCGCGACCACGCCGATCGCCGCCGCCGCCTTGCCGTGGCCGAGTTCGCGCAGGATCAGCGCCAGCGGCTCGGCGCTGGCGCCGAACACGTCGTAGCGCATCGCGCCGACCGCGGCCAGCGCCACCAGGATGTAGATCAGGGTGCAGCCGATCATCGAACCGACGATGCCGATCGCCAGGTCGCGCTTGGGATTCTTGGTTTCCTCGGCGGCGGTGGAAATCGCATCGAAGCCGTAGAAGGCGAAGAAGATGATCGCCGCCGCCGCCATGACCCCGTGCGCGACGCCGTCGGCGCCGACCGTCTTGGGGAAACCGTAGGGCATGAACGGGTGCAGGTTGGCGCTCTGGAACGCCGGCAGCGCCACCGCCACGAAGATGCCCAGGGCGATCAGCTTCAGCACCACCAGCACCGCGTTGAGCGTGGCGCTCTCCTTGGTGCCGGCCATCAGCAGGCCGGCCACGGCGAAGGTGATCAGCACCGCCGGCAGGTTGACGATGCCGCCGGCATGCGGCCCCGCGGTCAGCGCCGCCGGCAGGTTCAGGTCCATGCCGGCCTGCGCACTGGCCCAGTGCAGGAAGCCGACGAAGTAGCCGGACCAGCCCACCGCCACCGTGCTGACCACCAGCGAGTACTCCAGGATCAGGCTCCAGCCCACCACCCAGGCGATCGCTTCGCCCAGCGCGACGTAGCTGTAGGTGTAGGCGCTGCCGGCGGCCGGCATCATCGTCGCCATCTCCGCGTAGGCCAGCGCCGCGCAGGCGCAGATCGCCCCGGCCACCGCGAACGACACCAGCACTGCCGGCCCGGCCAGCTGTGCGCCGACGCCGATCAAGGTGTAGATGCCGGTGCCGACGATCGCGCCGATGCCCAGCGCCACCAGATGCGGCCAGCTCAGCGAGGGCACCAGCCGGCGGCCGGCCTCGTGGACGGTGACCAGGTCGAGCGACTTGCGCCGGAACAGGAACGACATGCGGACCTCGGGTGCGGAAGTGACAAGCCCGGCAGTGTCGCCGAATGCAGTGCAGCAAAGCTATGCCCGCGGCGCGGTATGGCACGGCGCTTGTGGAGGTCGATGCGAAGCGCAAGTCCGGCTTTATCGAGCGGAGACCGCTCTCTCTCTCTGTCTCGTAGCAGCGGCTTCAGCCGCGACGGACGTCATCGGGAAAGCCCGTCGCGGCTGAAGCCGCTTCTACGGAATACCGGTGCGTCAGGACCTGTTCCGCCGTGCCCGGCAATCGTGGGTTCTCGCAACCGACCTACCGCCCCAGCCGCTCCGCCAGCCGCACAAGCTCGGCCAGCGAACCGACCTCCAGCTTGCGCATCGCATTGCCGCGGCGCACCTTCACCGTGATCTCGCTGAGCTGCAGCCGCGCCGCCACCTGCTTGTTCAACAGGCCCTGCACCACCAGCTCCACCACCTCGCGTTCGCCGGCGCTGAGCCGCGCCCAGCGCGCCTGCAGTTCCGCCTGCGCCGCATCGGCGGCGCGGCGCGCGCGGTCGCGGGCGATGCCCTGGCCGATCGCGTCGAGCAGGTCCTGGTCGCGGAACGGCTTGGTCAGGAACTCGATCGCGCCGTTCTTCATCGCTTCCACGCTCATCGGGATGTCGCCGTGGCCGGTGATGAAGATGGTCGGCAGCGCCAGCCCGGCCTCGTGCATGTTGCGGTGGAAGTCCATGCCGCTCTGCCCGGGCATGCGGATGTCCAGCACCAGGCAGCTCGGCGCGTCGGCGCGCGGATGCGCCAGGAAGTCGCGGGTCGAGGCGAAGGCGTGCACCTGCAGGTCCACCGAGGCGAACAGGTCTTCCAGCGCGGCGCGGATCGAGGCGTCGTCGTCGATCAGGTACACCACCGGGCGTGCGGTCGCCTCATTCATGGCGTGGCTCCGCCGGCGGTGGGCAGGCACACGCAGAACACCGCGCCGCGCGGCCGCCCGGGTTCGGCCCAGATGCGCCCGCCGCCGGCCTCGACGATGCTGCGGCTGATGCTCAGGCCGATGCCGATGCCGCCCTGCTTGGTGGTCCAGAACGCATCGAACAGATGCGCCTGTGCCTGCGCGGACAGGCCTTCGCCGCTGTCGGCCACGCTCAGCCGCACCGAACGCGCGTCCTCGCGCTCGGTGACGATGCGCAGCGCACGCTGCGCCGGCGGCGTGGCGGCCATCGCCTCGATCGCATTGAGCAGCAGGTTGCCGATCACCTGCTGGATCTGCACCGGGTCGGCCGACACCGGCGGCAGCAGCGCCGACAGTTCGGTGTGCACGCTGACCGCGCTGCGTTCCAGTTCGCCCTGCGACAGCGCCAGTACCTCGGCCACCGCGGCATTGAGGTCGAAGGCGCGCTGCTGCGGCGCCTCGCCCCGGGTCAGGCTGCGCACCCGCGCGATCACCTCGCCGGCACGCTCGGCGTCGGCGAGGATGCGCGCCAGCGCCGCGCGCGCCTTGTCCAGGTTCGGCGGCTGCTGGTCGAGCCAGCGCTGGCAGGCGTTGCCGCTGGTGACGATGGCCGCCAGCGGCTGGTTGACCTCGTGCGCGATCGACGCGGTCAGGCTGCCCAGGCTGCGTACCCGCGCCAGCCGCAGCAACTGCGCCTGCGCCGCGTGCGCGGCGGCCTTGGCCCGCTCCATGCGCACCGCGATGGAGGCGGTGACCGCCACCACCACGATGCTGATCGCCGAGTTGATCACGCCGACGTGGTAGGCCCCGGCATGCGTGAGATGGAAGCTGAGCACGACCAGCACCACGCAGATGCCCGCCAGCACGCCCAGCCCGGCCGGGGCCAGCAAGCGCACCGCGCCGAGGATCGCCACGGTGTAGAACAGCGCCGCCGCCACCGCGTAGTCGGTGACCGTGTCGGCGACGAAGATCGCACCCAGCGCCAGGCCCAGCGCGGCCAGGCCGAGCAGGCGGCGGTGCGGCGGCAGCGGCTTGAACCAGGCGATCATCGGCGGCGTGGCGTGGGAGTGACGGGGATAGGCATGACTGGCTCAGGCTTCGGCGCCGGCGTTCCAGAACGCCTGTTGTACACCCGGTTCGCCCTCCAGGCGCTGCACCACCGCATCCAGTTCCTCGGCACGCACCGCGGTGGCGTACAGGGTGGCGGCGATCTCCACGTCCTTCTGCCCGAACGGATGCTGCTCGACCTCGCGCGCCGGATAGTGCGCCTCCTCCAGCAGTTCGATCAGCCGCTCGCGCACGTCGCCGTGCACCTCGCGCGCACAGATCGCATAGAACATGTAGGTGGCTTCCAGCGAGGACTCCTTCAGCGGATGCCGGTTGATCCGGTTCACCATCGGCCGCAGCAGGGTATTGCTGAGCAGCACGAACATGGCTGCCAACACCGCCTCGGCGACCAGCCCGGCACCGGCGCAGGCGCCGACCGCGCCCGACCCCCACAACGTCGCCGCGGTATTGAGCCCGGTGACGTTGGCGCCTTCCTTCATGATCGCGCCGGCGCCGAGGAAGCCGATGCCCGAGACCACGTAGGCCACCACCTGCACCGCGCCCTGGGTGCCGCCGTGGATCTCGAACAGGCGGTCGCCGAGCGAGACGAAGATCGCCGCGCCGACCGCGACCAGGGTGTTGGTGCGCAGCCCGGCGGTGCGCTGGCGCACCTGGCGCTCGAAGCCGATGATCGCGCCGAGCACGAAGGCGGCGGTGAGGCTCACCAGGGTGTCGAGCAGCGAGCCGAGATTGAACAGACGCAGGGCTTCCATCAGGGCGCGTTCCAGTAGGTGGGGGGAGCGGTCATGGCGGCTCCGGGAAAGGAGTGAACGCATGATGCAGGGGCAAGATGGCATCCGATACCGCGGCGGCAGGCGCGCGCGGCTCAGCGCACCCCGGGCCACCACGCCAGCGCGGCATGCAGCCAGTGCGCGGCCGGGGCGTTCGCCCCGGCGTCGTGCAGGCGCCGCTGCGCCGCATGCGGCAAGCGCGCGCGGACCCGGATGCGGTCGGCGACGGACAGCAGCGACAGCGCATCGGCCATCACCCGCGGCGACTGCGCGGAAAGCGCCAGCGCGAAGGCGCGGGCGCCATGGGCGGCGAGCAGATGGCGCAGCGCCTCGGTGCGGCGCATGGCGACCGCGGCGCGCAGCGCGCGCTGCAGGCCGCGCTGCAGGCGGAAACGGCGGGAGAACAGCGAGAACAGGAACATGACGACCTCCTTGCGGCGCGTGGCCGGCAAGGACGTCGCAGCGTGTGCGCGGCGTGCGTCTTCCGGCTCAGCGCCGGGCAGCGACCAGGCGAGGGGAACGGCGGGGGAATGCGGCGCTGATGCCGCGTCGATGCGGATCGGGGTCCATGCTCGCCTCCGGTATCAGGGGAACGGATCGCGCGGAGCGCGATGGTCTGGCGCGGTCGGATGCCGCGGTACCGCCCACTGGCCGGGCCAGGAGCGGGTGGCGCAAAGCTTGGCATGCGGCTCAGGCGTGCACCAGCCTGCATGAGGCCATGGCGGCGATACCAAGGTATATCCGCTCTCCTCCGCGTGCCGGCGCGTGGCGCAGCGATTGAGACGCGGCCGGCTACACTGACCGCATGCAGAACGATGCCCATTTCCTGATCCTCGCCGGCCTGTTGTGCGCCGTCATCGCCCTGTTGCTGGCCGTGTTGCTGCGGCGGGGCAACCACGCCGCGCTGGAGGCGGCCCTGCGCGAGGAGCAGCGCGGCGGCCGCGGCGAACTGCGCGAGCAGCTCGACAGCCTGGCCCGCCAGCAGGACGCGCGCAGCGAAGGCTTCGCCCGCCACCTGGCGGATCTTTCCACCCGCACCGACCAACGCCTGGACCTGCTGCGCGAAGCCCTGACCGAGGACGCACGGCGCGGCCGGGTCGAGGCCGGCGCCGCACAGCAGCGCATGGCCGAGCTGCTGAGCCAGCGCCTGGTCGAGATCCGCGGCCAGCTCGACGCCTTCGGCCAGCAGCAGGACGCACGCATGGCCCAGTTCGGCCAGCAGCAGGCCGAACTGATCGCGCGCATCGACGCGCAGCTGGGTGCGTTGCGCGAGGCCCTGATCGAGGATGCGCGCAAGGGCCGCCAAGAAGGCGCGGACGCGCAGCAGCGCTTCGCCGACACGCTCGGCCAGCGCCTGGGCGACCTGGTCCAGCGCAACGAGCAGCGGATGGGCGAGATGCGCGCCACCCTGGAGGAGCGGTTGAAGGAACTGCAGGCCGACAACGCGGCCAAGCTTGAGCAGATGCGCGGCACCGTCGACGAAAAGCTGCAGACCACCCTCAACACGCGCCTGGATGCCTCGTTCAAGCTGGTCTCCGAACGGCTCGAGCAGGTCCAGCGCGGCCTGGGCGAGATGCAGCAGCTGGCCACCGGCGTCGGCGATCTCAAGCGCGTGCTGAGCAACGTCAAGAACCGCGGCGGCTGGGGCGAGGTGCAGCTGGAGAACATCCTCGAGCAGACCTTGACCCAGGAACAGTACGCACGCGGCGTGCGGGTGCGCCCGGAGCGCAACGAGATGGTCGACTTCGCGGTGCGCCTGCCCGGCCGCGGCCACGAGGACACGCCGGTGTGGCTGCCGATCGACGCCAAGTTCCCGCGCGAGGACTACGAGCGCCTGCTCGACGCGCAGGAGCAGGGCGATCCGGAACTGGTGCAGGCGATGGGCGTGCAACTGGAGCGCGCGATCCGGGTGCAGGCCAAGTCGATCGGCGACAAGTACATCGCCCCGCCGCACACCACCGACTTCGCGGTGATGTTCCTGCCCACCGAGGGCCTGTACGCCGAGACCCTGCGCCGCCCCGGCCTGGCCGACCTGCTGCAGCGCGAGCACCGCATCGTCGTCGCCGGCCCGACCACGATCACCGCCCTGCTCAACAGCCTGCAGATGGGCTTCCGCACCCTCGCCATCGAAAAGCGCTCCAGCGAAGTGTGGGGTGTGCTGGCGGCGGTGAAGAGCGAGTTCGGCAAGTTCGCCGGCATCCTGGAAAAGGCCGAGAAGCAGATCAGCACCGTCGGCAAGAGCCTGGGCGAGGCCAGCCGCAAGACCCGCACCATCGAACGCCGCCTGCGCGGCGTCGAGACCCTGGCCGACGCGCAGGCCGCGCCGCTGCTGGAACTGTCGTTGCCGCTGGACGATGCCGAAGCGGACGAGGCGGCAGGCGACGACCGGGAGTGAGGGCTTGCGGTGCCCGCGGCGGCGGTGCGGCGAGTCGGGATGGCAAGGCACCGTGGCGGTTACGTCGACGCGAGATGGCGTGCGACCAGCACGCGCCATGTTGGATGCAGCGCCGCGACCTGGACGGGCCAGCGCGGCCGCTTCGTACGCGCGCGCTGTACAGATGGCGCAGCATGCGGGTGTCCTGGTCTTGCCTGCAGTGTCGATGCGATTCGACATCGCGGATGCGTTGTCGTCTCCAGGCCGCTCGCCTGCTCGCCCGCTGGCCGATACGCGCGCTGCCGATCACGACGAGAGGCACATGTGTAGCGGCGGCTCTTGTTCCTTCTGCGGCAGTCGCGAGCAGGTTTTGTGGACACGGCCGTCGCGGCTGAAGCCGCTCCTGTGGGATCACATGATCCGCAGCAAAAGCGGGTGTTACGTGCCTGCACAGGCTAGCTGTCGGTGCGCTGAGTCACGCGGTCACGGCACTGCGCATGCCGCACCGGCAGCGACTATGCTGGCGCTCCCTTTCGATCGAGGTAATGCCCCATGTCCGAGTCGTTGACCGCCATTCCGCTGACCCGCATCGATGGCCAGCCGGCCACCCTCGCCACGTTCGAGGGCAAGGTGTTGCTGATCGTCAACGTCGCCTCCAAGTGCGGCCTCACCGCGCAGTACGCGGGCCTGGAAGCGCTGTACCGCGAGAAGCAGGCCGCCGGCCTGGAAGTGCTCGGTTTCCCGGCCAACGACTTCAAGGGCCAGGAGCCGGGCAGCGAGGCGGAGATCCAGCAGTTCTGCCAGCTCACCTACGACGTGACCTTCCCGATGTTCTCCAAGATCGCGGTTACCGGCGAGGACACGCATCCGCTGTACCGCGCGCTGATCGCCGCGCAGCCGCAGACCGAGGGCGAGGGCCCGATGCGCGAGAAGCTGGCCGGCTACGGCATCGAGCCGAATCCGGCGCCGGGCGTGCTGTGGAATTTCGAGAAGTTCCTGGTCGGCCGCGACGGCCAGGTCCGCGCGCGCTTCGCCCCGGATGTCACCGCCGAGGATCCGCGCCTGCGCGCGGCGATCGACGCGGCGCTGGTGTAACGGCGCGCTGCGCTCGGGGCCATCTGGCTGTGCTTGGACTAGCTGACGCTGCTGTTGTGCAGGCTAGGTAGCTGGTGACCGAGCGGGAGAGGTTATCGATGTCCTTGTTGTCCGGCGTCGCCTGTCGCGGCTGAAGCCGCTCCTTGTATCTGGACATGTCGCCCCTAAACAGGCGTCATGTCTTCCGACTGATCATCGGAGGAGGTGTGGGAGGTCCAGTCGCTCCTAAAGCTTCGAGCTTGCATCGTAGATCGGCTCCGCCCTCCACATGCTGGCCCTTGTGTGTCCGAACGGTATCCAGAGTCCGCCCCCGGGCGTGAACTCGCATCGACAAGGCAGGACCGGGCCCAGCGCCGATCATGATCCTGACACGATGGAGGAATCGCGTATGTCTGCCGTCATCGGCATCGACGTCGCCAAACGCAGTTTCGATGTAGCCATCGATCTGACCAATGGCAAGCACCGTACCAAGGCCAAGTTGTCCAACGATGCCAAGGGCTTCCAGGCCCTGCAGGCATGGCTGCAGACGCATGCCCAGCCCGATAGCTGGATCGCCATGGAGGCCACCGGCACCTACCACCAGGCGCTGGCCGAGTTCCTCCACGCACGCGGCTATCGGGTGTGCGTGCTCAACCCCGCGCAGACGGCCGCGTACGCACGCAGCCAACTCAGCCGGGTCAAGACCGATCGCAGCGATGCCAAGCTGATCGCCAGTTATGCCCTGCGTCACTGCGAGCAGTTACGCCGTTGGCACCCTGATCCGCCGGCGCTCAAGCAGCTCAAAGCGCTGGTGCGCCGGCGCCAGGATCTGCAACAGATGCTGCAGATGGAGCGCAACCGGCTGGACGTCGCTCCGGCCCAGGTGAAGGACTCGATC